>NZ_JACJOD010000029.1 GCF_014695385.1 Trichocoleus sp. FACHB-46
TAGTGGTTGAACGTTGTCCCACAACAGACGAGGGGTCAACTTCTCACCACGCAAATAACGGTTGATGCGGTCATGACTAATGCCATCAAGATGGTCAGCCAAGTTTGTCACTGGGTAGTTGATCGGGCTACTGATCAGGTATTGGCAGTAGTCGAGTTTAGTGAAGCTCATTGCTCCAGTCTAATATTGCTCCTGCGTAAGTCCTGCCTACCTTTTTGCAACTCCTCAACACTCCAGGACAGCTCGTCAATCCGTTGGTAGGGTTGAGTGCCGCCGCTGCCATCGACGCGTCGGTTCGTTTTGAGCGGGCAGTAATACAGCTTCTCGAACTGGTCAATCTGTGCCATCAACTTTTGGGTGGCATACCAACTGTCCATCAACACCGTTGCAAACGGTAACTGCTTGCTGTACACCACGCCATCGAGCATGGTTGCAACGTGATCGAGTTTGCTCTGCCCGTCGCCATCGGGGTCATAGAGTCGGTAGTCAATGACCCAAAACTGTCCAGTTTCACCGTTGACGTATACACAACTAATCAAGCCAATGCCCCGAATCACGCGATGCTCATTGCCGCTGTATTGTCGTCTGACCAGTTCAATGGATGCGGAATGCCGCTTATCTAGGACAGTATCGTCGAACAATAGATAAGCAGTTGAGGATGGTTGCAGCAGCGGTTTAACGTTGTCCCACAACAGGCGAGGGGTTAACTTTTCGCCGCGCAAATAGCGGTTGATGTGGTCATGGCTGATGTCCGCCAGGTGGTCAGCCAAGTTCGTCACTGTGTAGTTAACCGGGCTGCTGAGCAGGTATTGGCAGTATTCGAGTTTGCTAAAGCTCATCTCTTTAGTTTAGAGTTGCCCTGCGTAAGTCCTGAATTATCTATGGAGAGGGTATAACGGTTTGGCTTCTCAAACTCCAGCAGCGATCGCCCCAAGCTCTTTTTTTGATGCATTGCTTATACCGCAATAACTCATGATTCTAGCGGTCCTCAAGCATATGCCTTCTGATGGCTAGTGGATACAGCTTTGGACTAAAGCTCTGGACTAAAGCTTTAATTGCTTACCTAGCTAACTGCGTACGCAGGTATTCAGATAGTTAAATGTTTGCTTAGTTAAGTTGTTAAGCAACTAAGTTTTTAGCAAGAAGGCTAGCCAGCTTGTCAAAAGTCTGGCAGGCTGGCTAGTTAAGTGTTTGCAATTAAATTCAATGATAATCACAATCGTTGCCTACAAAGGTGGGGTTGGCAAAACCACCACGGCCATCCACTTGGCCTGCTACTTGCAGAAAAAAGCCCCTACCTTACTTATTGATGGAGATGCCAACCGCTCTGCTCTCGGTTGGGCACAGCGGGGAATTTTGCCCTTCAAGGTGGTGGATGAGCGGCAAGGTCCAAAGTTTGCTCGGCAGTTTGAGCACATCGTCATTGATACCGCAGCTCGACCGGGAGCAGATGACCTAAAGGCGATCGCTGAAGGCTGCGACTTGATGATCATCCCTTCCTCGCCAGATGCCTTAGCAATGGAAGCTTTGGCGCAAACTGTTGAGGCTATGCGAGAGCTTGGAGCAGACCAGTATAGAATCCTCATCACTCTGACCTCACCCAAGCCAAATAAGGATGCGGAATTAGCGCGAGCCACTTTAACTGAAGCTGGATTGCCAGTCTTCGAATCTGAAATTAGACGGCTCCTTGCATTCCAGCGAGCTGCTTTGGTCGGGGTACCCGTTTACGAGGTTAAGGATTCAATGGCAAAAATCGCTTGGCGCTGCTACGAAGCCGTTGGGCATGAGGTGTTGGCATGAGCGGCAAGGACGAAAGAGCAGGCAAGCTTAAGGGTATTTTCGATGCTGTTAAGACGAGGGTGCCAGAACCAGATATTGATGTAGAGTCGCAACCGGAACCGGAGGATGAGCAGCCAAGCGCGATCGCACCTAAAGCAGACGCTGAGCCGAAAGTAGCAGATGATTCACCCAAAAGGGTGAAAGCCAAGGGTAAGCGAAGCAGCAGCGACTACAAGCAGGTATCGGCCTACATTCCGGCATCCATGCACCTGGAAGTAAAGCAGAAGCTACTCCGTGAGGCGATCGCGGCTAGCGATGCCAAGCCTAAGGAGTTTAGTGATTTAGTCTGTGAGTTACTAGCTGAGTGGTTAGCCAGGTGATTAACTGCGTACGCAGTTGGCTAGTCAGCTAAGTCACTGAATAGGTGCAGTACCACCTATTCAGTATTCGATGTTCAACTATTACCTGAATGAAGTGGCGATAAAGGCAAAGTTAAATGCAAGCTTGAGTTCTTGAGATCTGGTAGCTTGGATCTACTTTACAGAGAGTTGCAATGGCCAAGCTATCAAATCGAGGCTTGCATGGTTTTATTTCTCTCCGAATACTTATCACTTGTGCAATTGCTGTTCCTCTTTGTTTCATTGCTTATCTCTTTCTCCTTGTATTCGCTGTTCCACCTCTACTGAATTCGGGTAGTGCTATCCCGACTTATACGGGGTTTTACATTCAATACTTAGGTCGTGTCGGCAAAGTTTCCAATCTCCGTTGTTTCACCAATGGGTTCAGCGGAGACAGCTATGAGTACTACTGCCGTTTTAAGATGAACTCATCAAATATTAGGCAGTTCGCTAGGAACCTGCGCCTAGAGTCTGGCAAACTAGTTGCAGACTATGAGTGCGATCCATCGAATATAGACTCAGACTCACCCCCAGATATTGCCTCGTACCCCGAAAGGGGTTGGTGGAAGCCAGAAGAACTTGAGGAGGGAGGACGAGTACAGTGCTACTCAAAACAATTTCCGACACTGGACGAGATTGAAGTGGTGTATTCTCCAGTAAGCCAAATTGCCTACATCAGGCATTCTGATTATTAAGCGTTCCAGTCTTGCAAACACTGGAAAAAGAAAAGCACACCTCCCAATCAATTTGTTGCTCTTACAGCGTAACCAGCCTGAATTCCTGGTCCAAATATAATTACATCTTCATTTTGTAGGTCATGGGCTTGCAGCTTATGCCCATTAATTAAGAGGCCATTCGCACTAGGTTTGCCCTTGAGATTACCATCCATAATCCGGTAGTAATAGCTGCCATCTTCGTAAGGTAGCTGGACTAGGGTGGCATGACGACGAGAGACAAACTGAGAAATCAGGCAAATATCGCATTTAGGATCGCTCCCAATTGAGTAAATAGGATTGCTAAGAATGAATTCTCGGCGGTTTTTCTCGTATTCAACAACCAGGCAATGGATCTGCTGCATTGATGTTGCTTACAGAAGGATTAAATTTTCGACGACCAATTTCCTAGCTTACTGACTTAGCATGAGAATTCTCAAATAGCTTAATTTGTCACAGTCTTGGGAAAGATATTAGAGCTTTAAGGTATTAGATTGCCAGCCTCACAGATTGGTAGGTGCGTTACTTAGTGCCTAGTTGCAATGCCACACCGTTCCTTCATGGAGACTCAGTTATGCGACCCTTAAAGACGATTATCCTCGGCGTGGCGACCAGCTTCCTGGTGGTCATGGGCAGCACAGGGATGGCGCGGGAATGTGCCGAGAACTACAATCGCATCCCGATGTATGCATACCAGAACTTCCCGGTCAACTGGGACGAGCAGGCCGAGCCGCGATTCTATGCGCTGATCCGGACGCCCCAGGAGTACGACCAGGTGTTCCATCCCGCACCGATCGCTGGAGATCCCCGCCCGTTCCATCCGGAGGCAAGTCTGTACGAGAAAAGCCAAATCCTCATGGTGGCGCACGTGTTCGCTGCATCTCCCGATCCGTCGAAGGCGGACCGAATCTTCGAAGTCGAGCGGGTGACGACCAAAGCTGGGGAGTTGACGCTGCGTTATCGACTGAAGCGCCCGAAGTCCGACGTTGACGCTGCGCAGTTCAAGTTCTTCCTGGCCATCCAAGTGCCGAGAGCGAATTATCAGAAAGTGACGATCTTCGAGGATGGGAAGCTCGTTGGACAGCTCAAGCCGTCCGAGGGGCTATGGACCGTCCCGAAGCCAGCGCCGGAGTGACGTGGGGCGTGGGCGAAAATATAGAGATTCATCTTGACGAAATTACGCCAAGGCGAGAATGAATTCAAGCGCGAATTTTAGGACTTTCTGGCTTGGTGTTATCGGAAATACGCATAAACCTTAGTTCTAAACAGTTACCGGAATTGCTTCTGCTTTTGCTGCTAAGGTGTTTAGATCCTCACCGTTAAACCAGCCTTTGTAATTTTTTCCTTGATTCTGAAGTTTCTGCCATCTCAGGTCTGCGATCGCTTGTTGACGAGTCCAAGTAGGTTCGAATTTAACTCGTACAGTATCTAAAAATAGTTCATATCCCATTTTCTCGCCGTTATACCACCCCTCAACCAATACATCTGGCCGTTGAGTTTTGTTCCACTCCAGATTTTCGATCGCTTGTTGACGAGTCCAAGTAGGTTCATGTCCGACTCGTTGACCATTCCAAAAGAGTTCGTATCCTGCCGCCCCAATCTCTTCTATATCAAAATACACCTCAGAACAGGAAACTCCTTCATAGATTCCTTCGATTGGATAGCGAAACGAGCTACCTGCCTCCAGCACAACTTCTATCACTCCTTTGTAGGGCACTGATAGTTTTCCTTCTTTGATGGTTGCTGTTGCCTTTACTCTCGAATTGGGTGGACAAACCACTGGAAAATCATATCTCTTGGTGGATTCTTCAGTCTCTTCCTTGCCATAGGTACCCGAAATACTCACTTTCCAAGTTGATTCTGCGCCAACCGTGGCAACTTCAGGAATGCCAGCTTCTACTTTTGAGGTGTAGGAGTACTCTAGCCCTGCTGTAATCGACCAAGACGACTTCCGGGTAATTTTTTCTTCAACACTAAAAGTTTGGGTCTGCTCCCTGCTGGTACTGTTGTGAAACTCTTCTGAGTCAATCACTCTAGGTTCAATTGCAGCCATTTGTAGCCCCAATGTGGGATATGTGACATCTGTTAATCGACTGCTCCGAATCTTCTGCAAGAAGACAAAACCCATATTGTCGATGTCAGATCCAGCCCTGCCAAAAACCCCACAACAAATTCCAGAACCAATATCAATTGGATATTCTTGGTTGCGTTTCCAATCGGTCATGCCATGACTGAACGTAATACCCTTATCGGTGGCAAACTCAATCCAGCCTAGGCGACTTCCTTTTCCATTCCCCCATAAGGACAGACGGGTCATGCGTTCGCCAGGCTGAAAACTGTGCTCCTTGTAAGAGCCGCTGGGATTGCCAAAGGTTTGCATTGTGCCATCAGTAAGCCATACCCGGACTGCTTTGACCATCCACCCTTCAGCCCAAACACCAATTTTTTGAAGTAGAGTGCCGTTCGTACCACCGTAGAATCCAAAGGGATTACCGCCACTACCACCGGTAGCACGCATAGCAACATACACATTAGACATTTGTTTCTCCTAGGCCGTAGATGACCCTAATTGATTGCTAAGGGAAGCATCATGGTGAGGAGAGTAAATTACCGATGGGGTTAGGCACCCTTACGAGTGATTTCTGAAATGCAATGAGCAAGTAGTTAATCTTGAATTAGCTAAAATTGAGTATCCATTTAGCGATCGCCACAATTGCGTCTCTCAAATCTGCATTGCTCCTATCCTCTTGCAAGCATTAACTTGTTCAACCTGACATTTCTTTCAATCTCTCAGCTCTCACATGTCCACTGCACCAGGCTTTCAGTATTAGAGTTTCGAGAATTTGAATAGTTCGCTTCGGTTTTCTTTCATTCTCTCAATTTCTTACTTCTCGAAGGATGTCATTAGCTTGCTCCACATCTCTTCAAAATCTCGACGCTGCTGAACCTTAGCGATCGCAGTTAGCGAAGCCAAGCCTAAAAAGTTTAACGATTTAGTTTGCGAGTTATTAGCTGAATGACTGGTTCAGTAAATAACTGCGTACGCAGCTATGTGATTAGTCAAATATTTGATTAGCTAGATTGGCGAGTATTCAAAAAGTCTTACGCTTTTCTGGAGGCTTGGCTAACGCCTGTCGGCATTGAGGGACGTTGTACTGCCAACGCTGAATCACTGCTCCAGGCTTGGCAATACTGCGATAGTGAATGCCATGTTCGAACTCAGGGCTCTCTCGCCAATAGTCCAATACTTTAGCTGTCACGTCTAACTCACGGGCAGCCAGATCAGGGGTCATCCACCGTTCTGAGTACTTCTCTTCTAACTGCTTAGTTAGCAGTGCCAACGCCTGACTAAGTTGATTTGCTGCTGCGGTCAATGCTGCGATCGCCTCCCTATCTAACTCATCAAGTGAGACAGTTGGCGGCTTGTGCTCATTCTTAGTCATCATGCAGGCTTCCTGCTTGAATTGCTTAAGGTCTCTAGCCGTCGTAACAATAGCAGTCACTTGAACCCACCCTACGCCTGGCAGGTGGCTCTAGTAGTCGGGCTTAGCACTTAGCAACGTGGAACTGATGAATAGGCTTCTTGTGATCACTGAGCTATGTAAAGAACGCATGTAAAGTATGCAATATGCAATATGCAGAAGCTCAAAAGCTGCAATTCTAATACCAATTCTCTAAATTCTGGCGACAGATAGAGCATCCCAGATAGACTGCCGTCCCGTAATCGATGCCACGACTTCATCCGTCAGTGCCTCCAAGCGCACTTTTAACTGCTG